>NZ_JACVBS010000059.1:0-551 GCF_014852545.1 Variovorax sp. VRV01 | reverse complement strand
ATGAACCCTCAAGAACTCAAATCCATCATGGGCTCCGGCCTGCTCTCGTTCCCGTTGACCGACTTCGACGCGAACGGGGACTTCAACAAGAAGGGCTACGAGCAGCGTCTCGAATGGCTCGCTCCCTACGGCGCGAGCGCGCTGTTCGCGGCCGGCGGCACCGGCGAGTTCTTCTCGCTGACCGGCGACGAGTACCCCGGCATCATCCAGACCGCGGTCGACACCTGCCGCGGCGTGGTGCCCATCATTGCGGGCGCCGGCGGCCCCACGCGCTTTGCGATCCAGTGCGCGCAGGCGGCCGAGAAGGCCGGCGCGCACGGCATCCTGCTGCTGCCGCACTACCTGACCGAAGCCGGCCAGGAAGGCCTGGCCGCGCACGTGGAAGCCGTGTGCAAGAGCGTGAAGTTCGGCGTGATCGTCTACAACCGCGCCACCAGCCGCCTCAAGCCCGAGACGCTGGCCGCGCTGGCCGAGCGCAACCCGAACCTCGTGGGCTTCAAGGACGGCGTGGGCGACATCGAGGCCATGGTGGCCATCTACCAGAAGATGGG
>NZ_JACVBS010000058.1:0-585 GCF_014852545.1 Variovorax sp. VRV01 | reverse complement strand
CTGTTCCAGAATCGCCGGATTTTCCAGCGTCGAGATGTCCTGCGTGATGGCCTCGCCCTTGGCGATGCTGCGCAGCAGGCGCCGCATGATCTTGCCGCTGCGCGTCTTGGGCAGGTTCTCGCCGAAGCGGATGTCCTTGGGCTTGGCGATCGGGCCGATCTCCTTGGCCACCCAGGCGCGCAGCTCGTTGGCGATCTGCCTGGCCTCTTCGCCGGTCGGGCGGCCGCGCTTGAGCACCACGAAGGCGCACACCGCCTCGCCCGTCACGTCGTCGGGCCGCCCCACCACCGCCGCCTCGGCCACCAGGTCGGTCTTGGACACCAGCGCCGATTCGATCTCCATCGTGCCCAGCCGGTGCCCCGACACGTTGAGCACGTCGTCGATGCGCCCGGTGATGCGGAAGTAGCCGCGGTCTTCGCTGCGCACCGCGCCGTCGCCGGCCAGGTAGATGGTGCCGCCCATTTCCTCGGGGAAGTAGCTCTTCTTGAAGCGCTCGGGGTCGTTCCAGATGGTGCGGATCATCGAGGGCCAGGGCCGCTTGATGACCAGCATGCCGCCCGCGCCGTTGGGCAGGTCCTTGCCGGT
>NZ_JACVBS010000057.1:0-637 GCF_014852545.1 Variovorax sp. VRV01 | reverse complement strand
TTGGCCACCGCCAGGTACGAGCTCTTCTTGTTGGCGCCCTGCACCGAGCCGGCCAGCGCCAGGCCGTTGCCGAAGTCGTACGACACGCCCACGTTGTAGTCCACGTAGCTCTTGTAGCCCAGGCTGCGGATGTCGCTGGACATGTGGGTGTAGCCCACGGCCGCCTTCAGCGTGAGCTTGGGCACGATCTCCTTGCTGTAGGCCAGGTTCAGGTAGCCCGTGTTGCGGCCCTTCAGCCCCGAGCCGGCCTTGTTGCCCGCGTAGCCGAAGTAGTCCTTCGACACCGTGTGCGAGTACTTCAGCGTGAACGAGCCGATGGCCTCGTCGGCCCAGGTGCCGGCGCCGTACAGCTCGGTGGTGTTGCCCGCGGAGTTGCCCGGGTAGATGTAGCTGAGCGCGCCCACGTCCAGGTCGAAGGGGCCGGCCTTGAACTTGTAGCCGCCGTAGATGTCGCTCTCGATGCTGTTGCCCTGCAGCCAGTTGACGCTGGAGTTCCAGTTGCCCACGTAGAAGCCGCTCTCGCCGAAGGCGTAGTCGAAGCCGCCCTGGATGGCGGGCTTGAAGCCCTTGGTCTTGGCGTAGTCGTTCTTCCCGATCATGTCCTGGTCCTGACCGCGGAACTTGTAGTTGCTGGTCA
>NZ_JACVBS010000056.1:0-668 GCF_014852545.1 Variovorax sp. VRV01 | reverse complement strand
CGGAACTCGGCCATCACCTCGCGGCCGGAGAACACGCCTTCGGCGCCGCAGGGGTCTTCGGCATAGGCCATGACGCCGTGCAGGTCGCGGCACAGGCGGATCGCATCGGCCAGCAGCCAGCCGCCGTTCGGGTCGAGCGTGACGCGCGCCTTGGGAAAGCGCTCGTGCAGCGCGCGGATGGCTTCGACCTCTTCCTCGCCGCGCAGCACGCCGCCCTTGAGCTTGAAGTCGGTGAAGCCGTAGCGCGCATGCGTGGCCTCGGCCAGGCGCACGATGGCTTCGGGCGTCATGGCTTCTTCATGGCGCAGGCGGAACCAGTCGTCGGCGGCGCCGGGGTCGCTCTCGTAGGGCAGGTCGGTCCTGGTGCGGTCGCCCACGTAGAACAGGTAGCCGAGCATCTGCACGGCGTCGCGCTGCTGGCCTTCGCCGAGCAGTGCGGCCACCGGCACTTCGAGGTGCTGGCCCAGCAGGTCGAGCAAGGCCGCCTCCACCGCCGTGACCGCATGGATGGTCACGCGCAGGTCGAAGGTCTGCTGGCCGCGGCCTGCGCTGTCGCGGTTGGCAAAGGCGCTGCGCAGGCTGTTGAGCACGGCGTTGTGGCGGCCGATGGGCTGGCCCACGATGAGGCCGCGCGCATCTTCGAGGGTCTGGCGGATCTTCTCGCCGCC
>NZ_JACVBS010000055.1:0-717 GCF_014852545.1 Variovorax sp. VRV01 | reverse complement strand
CACGAGGTTTGGGGCACTCACAGTTTCCGATATCTCGCGGACCGGTCTTGACGCAGCCCAAGCGCGGTACTCCTCCAGCTTTGCGTCCAGAGCTGCGGCGAAATCGGGTGTCATGTTTCGTCGATTCTGTGAATCGTCCGTTGAGGGCGAATTCTGCCTCGGCGCCGAACGTCTGGTCTTGGCCGGCTGTTGCCCCAACGGTGGAGAGGCTCGCGGCTACCGACGGAACAGGCGAATCATTAACCACAGCGAGGGGAATGCAAGCAACGAAAACGCGGCAATTTGCCCAAGGAAGCTGCGGAGCAGAGAAGGTTCGGCTCTACCGTCGGTTGACTTGGTGATGATTTCGGTTTCTCCCCTCGCATTCGCGGTTGCTTCGAGGACGTAGCCTTGTGGGTTCACAGGCAGAAGAAAAAAGACGGCGATGTAGAGCAGGTACATCGCGCACAGTGACAGAACGATGAAGAGCCAAGGTCGAGAGATCATCTCCCGAGCAAAGAATGCGCTGCCTGCAACGTAGATTGCAGGAAGAATCAGGAGAACAAAGAGCTCGAGAGGGAACATTCGGAGTTCAGTAGGAAGGTCAGGTATTGGCCGAGCTTTGCCCTAAGCGGCATGCGGTTCAAATGAGCCCGCTGCCGAGGCAAAGTGCGGGGGTAGCGCTGATGACTTGACTTGGCCAGCCAGCCCTCGCGCAAGAAACTGCGCCATGCTCAT
>NZ_JACVBS010000054.1:0-788 GCF_014852545.1 Variovorax sp. VRV01 | reverse complement strand
ACGAGCTGCAGGAGAACCTGCAGGCCAGCGAAGGGGTGGATGCCTCCGAAGGCTCGGTGCAGCGCTTCGCCTTCGAGGCCCAGCCCACGAGCTACGCCTGGCGCCCGCAACGCAGCACGCCCAAGCCGCGCACCCGCGGCCCGCAGACGGCGATGGTGGTCGGCCCCGCCGGCGAGGAGATCTGGACCGACCGCTACGGCCGCATCAAGGTGCAGTTCCACTGGGATCGGCTGGGCCAGCGCGACGAGCATTCGAGTTGCTGGGTGCGCGTGTCCACATCCTGGGCCGGCGCCACCTTCGGCGCGGCCGCGCTGCCGCGCATCGGGCAGGAGGTGATCGTCGATTTTCTGAACGGCGACCCGGACCACCCGATCGTCACCGGCCGGGTGCACAACGCCGACGAGATGCCGGCCTGGCAGCTGCCCCAGCAGAAGCAGCTCACGGGCCTGCGCAGCCGCGAGTTGGGCGGCGGGCGCAGCAACCACCTGGCGCTGGACGATTCCACGGGCAAGGTGCAGGCCCAGCTCAAGAGCGACCACCAGAGCTCCAGCCTGAGCCTGGGCCATGTCGGCCGCATCGAGGACACGGCCGGGCGCAAGGACGACCGGGGCCAGGGCTTCGAGCTGCGCACCGACGGCCATGGCGCACTGCGCGCCGCCCGGGGCCTGCTGCTGAGCACCGAGGCGCGCGCCAATGCGCAGGGCCACATCACCGACATGCGCGAGACGGTGGCGCGGCTCACCCAGGGGCGCGACCTGCACGAGAGCCTGGCGCAGGTGGCGCAGCAG
>NZ_JACVBS010000053.1:0-860 GCF_014852545.1 Variovorax sp. VRV01 | reverse complement strand
CCGAGGCTTGCGGTCAGCATGAGAAGCACAGTGAGTCGTCGTTCCATTACTTCCTCGAATCGCTCGTCACTTTCCGGGTCATGGGCCTGCCAAGATAGGTGTCGAACGTCGGCCTTTGCCGATGAAGTCTGATCACTTAGCCGGCCGCACCCTGCAGCGCTATCGGTGCGTCGCACTATGCACGCGCAGCACTTCGTCTTTTTCCTTCAATGGCAGAAAGAAGATTCCTGGCTTGAGGCTGGAAAATCCCGCTCCCTTCAAGAGCAGAAGTCGCGTAGTTGCATCGTTTTGATGAGCGGCCCTGATCTGACCGAGGCTGTAGTGCATAAGCGGGTCGAGCGGTATGAGCAATTCCCTTGGTACGCGGTCTGTATTTGTGATCAGAGCCTCGTCGACTGCCACGCGAAGACGAATGACATTCGCCGAACCAGGGCCAGTGCGCGCCTGATCATCCGAGACCGGATTGCCCTTCGCGTCAACCATGTCAACGCTGACAACGCGGCCGACCAGTACATGGTCCGCCTCCGTAGCCATTGCGGTGAGGGACATCTGCAGCGGAAGGCTCGCCGGTGCAGCAAGGGGGATCGTTGCCATCAGCGACAAAAGAAGGCGTTTCATCAAGCGTTCAAGCACTTCACGATCTCCAGAAACATCTGCTCGCCGTTGGGTCGCGCTACCGAGAGCGCGGACTGCTGTTTTCGGCCGGACTGTGCCACTCACGCGAGGCGGTGGTCACGAGGTTTGGGGCACTCACAGTTTCCGATATCTCGCGGACCGGTCTTGACGCAGCCCAAGCGCGGTACTCCTCCAGCTTTGCGTCCAGAGCTGCGGCGAAATCGGGTGTCATGTTTCGTCGATTC
>NZ_JACVBS010000052.1:0-888 GCF_014852545.1 Variovorax sp. VRV01 | reverse complement strand
TGTGGCCCGCGCTGTCGGTCAGGATCAGCAGGTTGCGCGTGAAGAACGGGCCGTGCGCGCCGCTCAGGTTCATGAGCATGCTGTCGTGGCCTGCGACGGGCACCACGCGCATGGCGGTGACGACGGGCGCGCCGGAGATGGGAGAAGCGGAGTCTGGAAGTGTCATTTTTTGCGCGGACCCTGGAAGAAAAGTGCGGCTAGATCCGCACGGCCTGGCGGGCCAGCATCTTCCACTCGCCGCCCTGCTTTTGCCAGATGCCGAGGATCTTGAGCGCCACCTTGCCGGGCTTGCCCGAATCGTTGGTGTCGGCCGCGAGCGTGTGGCGCACGATCGCAACGTCGCCCGCCACCTTGATGGTCTGGTCGGTGATCGCGATGCTCACGAAGTCCGACTTGCCGGCCACCAGGTCGCCGATGAAGCTGGCCTTGGTGTCGACCTTGCCGCTCGAATGGCCGTAGCTCAGGTCGTCGGCCACCAGCACGCCAAGGGCGGCGGGCGTGGGGTCGATCATCGCAAGGCGCAGCCGCTCGGCGGCCGCGGCCACGGCCACGGCCGGCTCGGCCGAAGCGCCGCCGCCCGCGGGCGCCATCGCACAGCCCGAGAACAGAAGGGCCGATGCGGCCATGAGGAAGAACTTCTTGATGGACATGCGTTGTCTCCGTTGTTGTTTGTTGTCGTCGTTCCCGGCTCGGCCGCTTACTGCGGGCCGAGCGCGTCGATCAGCACCTTGAGCTGTTCCATCTCGGCGGGCTTGAGGTCGGTGAGCGGTGCGCGCACCGGGCCGGCGTCGTGGCCGACGATCTTCGCGCCGGCCTTGACGATGCTCACCGCATAGCCCGGCACGCGGTTGCGCAGTTCCAGGTAGGGCATGAAGAAGTTCTTCAGCA
>NZ_JACVBS010000051.1:0-889 GCF_014852545.1 Variovorax sp. VRV01 | reverse complement strand
CCGGCCTCGCTGGCAGAAGTCGAACCGATGACCTTGCCGGCCACCAGGTACAGGTAGATGGTGGCGCCA
Source organism: Variovorax sp. VRV01 (assembly GCF_014852545.1). Classification (NCBI taxonomy): domain Bacteria; kingdom Pseudomonadati; phylum Pseudomonadota; class Betaproteobacteria; order Burkholderiales; family Comamonadaceae; genus Variovorax; species Variovorax sp. VRV01. The sequence continues at coordinate 820 of NZ_JACVBS010000051.1, read as the reverse complement.
TCGCTCTTGAGCCCGGAGTCGCCGCCTTGCGTGGCTACGCCGAGCGCAAAGCTCGAGGCGGTGGTGCCCGGACCATCGGCGCCATAGCTGCTCGAGGCCACGCCGAAGGCGGTTGCGAAGTCCGTGGTGGCGGAGTCGGTGGCGGCGCCGATGGTGTCGGCATCCTGCGTGTTGACCAGCGCCGTGTCGATGGGCGCTGCCAGCACGACGGACGGGCCGTCGTCGTCGAAGCGGATGTTGGCACCGATGTTGAGCACCTCGGAATCGGTTGCGGTGTCGCCGTCCCCGTCGGTGACCGTCACCGTGTTGGTCAGGGTGATCAACGTGTCGGCCAGCGTGGCCTCCTGGTCCGCGTAGTTGGACGAATCACCCGGCAGCGCATGATCGATCTCGGCGAACTGCTGCAGCGTCACCGAGCCGGCGGCGCTCACGGACAGGTCGAAGATGGTGTTGCCCGCCGTGATGCCGGCCTCGCTGGCAGAAGTCGAACCGATGACCTTGCCGGCCACCAGGTACAGGTAGATGGTGGCGCCATCGCTCTTGAGCCCGGAGTCGCCGCCTTGCGTGGCTACGCCGAGCGCAAAGCTCGAGGCGGTGGTGCCCGGACCATCGGCGCCATAGCTGCTCGAGGCCACGCCGAAGGCGGTTGCGAAGTCCGTGGTGGCGGAGTCGGTGGCGGCGCCGATGGTGTCGGCATCCTGCGTGTTGACCAGCGCCGTGTCGATGGGCGCTGCCAGCACGACGGACGGGCCGTCGTCGTCGAAGCGGATGTTGGCACCGATGTTGAGCACCTCGGAATCGGTTGCGGTGTCGCCGTCCC
>NZ_JACVBS010000050.1:0-986 GCF_014852545.1 Variovorax sp. VRV01 | reverse complement strand
GTGGTGGTCTCTTTGTTCTGCTGCATCCCGAATGGTTGATCGAACACATTTCGTATTCATAAGGCTGGGAGCCGGAGAACTGTCATGAGTGAACCTGTCTACGTAGGCATCGACATCGCCAAGGCCAGCTTCGAGGTGGCCGCCAGTGGCGAGACACAGACCTTGAACCTGGGCAACGACGAGGCCGGTCATGCCGAGTTGTGTCAGGTGCTCGTGCCGCTGGCACCTCGCCTGATCCTGTTGGAGGCCACCGGTGGCCATGAGCAGGGTCTGGCGCTCGCGCTGGCAGCCGCTGGTCTGCGCGTGTCGGTCATCAACCCGCGACAGGCGCGCGACTTCGCGCGCTGTATGGGCAAGCTGGCCAAGACCGATCGAATCGACGCGCAGATGCTTCGCGGATTCGCCGAACTGCTGGACGCCCAGGGCCATGAGCCACGCGCGCTGGCCGACGAGCAGCAGCGTGAGCTCACCGCCATGGTGGCCCGCCGACGCCAGCTGGTGGCCATGCTCGTGGCCGAACGCCAACGCCTTGCACTGGCTCATCCGAAGGCCAAGGCCAGCATCCTGGCGATCATGGATGCCATTGCCGCCCAGCTTCACGACATGGACGGCGAGCTGCGCGAGCACGTGCACGCACATCACGCAGACCTGGCGCGTTTGCTGACCTCGGTCAAGGGGGTGGGGCCGACCACGGCCAGCACCCTGCTGGCGCAATTGCCCGAACTGGGCAAGCTCAACCGCAAGCAGATCACTTCCCTGGTGGGCCTGGCTCCAGTCAACCGCGACTCGGGCACCTTGCGCGGACAGCGTCACATCTTCGGTGGACGCGCGGACGTGCGCCGCGTGCTGTACGTCGCCGCTTTGGTAGGCACGCGATTCAATCCCGTGCTCAAGGCCTTCTATGCGGCCCTGCTGGCCGCAGGCAAGCCAAAGAAGGTCGCCTTGGTGGCATGCATGCACAAGCTGCTCATCATCCTCAACGCCAT